>NZ_WANV01000037.1 GCF_015521605.1 Thermococcus sp. | reverse complement strand
GTCCTCCCGGGAACGAAGAGCTGCAGGGATTCCAGGAGAACCGGCAGCGGGAGCAGGTAGGCCCACAGTGACCACCCAATGAGACCGAGGAGAAAAAACTCGAAGAAGTGCACAAGCTTGTCCCCGTTCTGTACGGGGGATGATGGGGTTCCCGGCGCGAGGTTCAGAAACAAAAGGAGGAGTATGTACTGGGGAAGAAATCTCCGCCTCAAAGGTTCCTCACCAGCCTCTTGAGCTTCTCAACGACCTCTATGGGGTGCTTTCCAAAGAGGTACACGAGGGGCTCCACTCCAAAGCCTCCAACGTCAATAACAGCATCGTAGGAGTCCTCCCGGAAGACTTCCGCGATTGTCCTTATGGCGTCATCCTCACTCAGCCCCCCTGTTTTTACCCGGACGACCTTGAAGCCGGCCGCTTCAATGGCCTTCTCCACGTCCGGCCCGTACCTGATGTTGAGGACGCTCCGTACCTCGGGCCTTATATCGGCCAGCTTAACGAGTATCCCTGCGGTGAAGGTGCTCGCCCCAAATTCTGGCGGCAGGGCAAAGGCCTTGCCCTTAACGGCAGTTATCCTCCCGGGGATAGCCGCAACGTCCTCAATGCTCCTCGGGGACGAAAGGGAGTAGGCAAAGTTGCTTCTGACTTCGGGAATGAGGGAGGGAAAGCTTTCGTCCTTTAGGAGCTCGTTGAGCGCCATGTTCAGAACCTCAAGTATCTCGCCGCGGCTGGAACCCACAGAGAAGAGCGAGCGACACGCCTCCTCGCTCACCCCGGCGTATTCGGCGTAGAACCTGCACAGAAAACCGCTCTGAAAGAGCTCGAATACGCGTCTCGCCACAAGAAGCACGGCATCCTCCCTGCTCCCTCCGAACAGGATGAAGTTAGAAACGTCGTTGGCTATGTCCTCCAGCCTTCGTGTAACCTCTTCAGGGGGAGTTTTGTATCTCCCCGCCAGATACTTGCTGACCATCGCCTGCGTTATACCCAGGTACCCCGCTATCTGGGACTGCTTCATCCCTTCACGGTAAAGCCTCTCAGCTATCTTCGCCCTGAGGAACGGCATCAGTTCTTCGGCCACGTACACGCTGGGTGTCTTCATGCTACCACCCTAAAACAAAGTTATCGAATTTTCGAACCTATGCTTAAAGCGTTACCGTCGACAATTTTATGTCAAAAAACGTTTAAAAACCCATCGATTTTTACATCAGAAGGGCTTTTATGGACTGGAAAGGACGCGACGTGATAAGCGTTAGGGACTTCTCGAAGGAGGACATCGAGTTTGTTTTGGAAGTCGCTGAGAGGCTTGAGGCAGAGCTCAGGGAGAAAGGCTCGCTCGAATATGCGAAGGGAAAAATCCTCGCGACGCTCTTCTTCGAGCCGTCAACGAGAACCCGCTTAAGCTTTGAGAGCGCCATGCACCGCCTCGGCGGCTCGGTCATAGGATTCTCTTCCGCCGCCAGCACGAGCGTCAAGAAGGGCGAAAGCTTGGCAGACACCATAAAGACCGTCGAGCAGTACAGCGACGTAATAGTCATACGCCATTCCATGGAGGGGGCGGCGAGGCTGGCCGCGGAGGTTGCCGAGATACCGGTGATCAACGCAGGGGACGGCAGCAACCAGCACCCAACCCAGACCCTCCTCGACCTTTACACGATAAAGCGCGCTTTCGGGAGGATTGACGGCCTCACTATAGGCCTGCTCGGCGACCTCAAGTATGGAAGAACCGTCCACAGCCTGGCGGAAGCCCTGGCCTTCTACGACGTCGAGCTGTACCTGATTTCACCGGAGCTCCTGCGGATGCCGAGGCACATAGTTGAAGAGCTCAGGGAGAGGGGTGTGAAGGTTCACGAGACGACCGACCTGGAGGGGACGATTCCGGAGCTGGACGTTCTCTACGTCACCAGGATCCAGCGTGAGCGCTTCCCTGACGAGCAGGAGTACCTCAAGGTCAAGGGCAGCTACCAGGTCAACTGCGCGGTTCTAAAGAAGGCCAAGGCAAGCCTCAGGATAATGCATCCCCTCCCGAGGGTCGACGAGATACACCCAGAGGTCGACAGAACGGAGCACGCGCTCTACTTCAGGCAGGTCTTCTCCGGAGTTCCCGTGAGGATGGCCCTCCTCGGACTGACTCTGGGGGTGCTGTGAATGGCCGAGCTCAAGGTTACCGCCATCAGAGAGGGAACCGTCATAGACCACATCCCGGCAGGAAAGGGGCTGAAGGTCATCGAGATACTCCGCCTCAACAGGCCGAACGGCGGCGTCCTCCTTCTCGCCTCGAACGTCCACAGCGGAAAGCTCGGAAGAAAGGACATCGTCAAGATAGAGGGCAGGTTCCTGAGCGAGGAGGAGGTCAACAAGATAGCACTCATCGCCCCGACGGCCACCGTCAACATAGTGCGGGACTACAAGGTGGCCGAGAAGTTCAAGGTTGAGATTCCCGACGAGATAAGCGGAATCCTCCGCTGTGCCAATCCAAACTGCGTCAGCAACCACGAGTACACCGTCTCAAAGTTCCACGTCGTCTCCCGGGAGCCCCTAAAGGTGCGCTGCCACTACTGCGAGAGAACGATGGAAGAAGAGGAGATACTGGGCAACCTATGAGCCCTTTTCCAACTTTTCATCTTTCACTTCAGCAGGTGCGGAACGCGCCTTAGCACCGGGATCGTTGCTGCAAGGCCAACAAAGACGTCGATGGCACTCTGAATGACGTTGGGCAGACCTATGGCGATCCAGAAGGGAACCCCAGTCCAGGTCTCGACCACCTCAACGACCTTCTCCTGCGGAACGCCCAGCCATATCTCAAGGGCCACGTAGTAGTTCAGGGCAACCATCAGGGGGACCCTGACCGCGATGCCTATCAGGAAAGCCAGGACTGCAAAGGCCACGGTTCTCCTTCCCTCTGCGTTCTCGAAGTCAAAGTGGGTGAGCCTTCTTGATACTTCCAGCCCGACGAGAACGCTGAAGGTCGCAGTCGCCTTCATCATGCCGCCCAGCCAGCTCGCCGATGATATGAGCCCCAGCCCAACGAACAGCAGGAACACCGCAATGAGACCGCCGGCAAAGCCAGTGATGAGGTAGGCCATTATTATGGGGACCGCTACGAGGTCTATTTTCATGCCCCAGACTGTGGGCATCTCCACTGGAATAACCTCAAGCATTAGCGAGAGCCCCAGCATCATTCCGATTACAGCTATCTCCCTTGAACTCATCCTCATGGTCAAACCCCGGTGCGGACTTTTGTTCCATAATTTATAAATTTTTGTTCCATATATGGAATATCAGGCAAGGAACCCAAAAAGAACCCTTAAAAGCAGCGCCCCGGAGATACCTTGGGAGGGACCATGTTCACGGTCGAAGGGATATCAGAGCTGGTCACAGAAATAAGGCGGGAGAACGGCTTTCCCGAGAGCCCGTTCAGGATAGACGAGGTCCGCTACGACCCGGAAGGGGACAAGCTCTTCATCATCGCCCACGACAGAACCGACAAGAGCGTCGTCATAGGCAACAGCTTCGTCATCGGGAAGCTCCGCGAGAGGCTCGGCGTTAGACAGGTAACCGTTTATTCAAACCTTGACCTGGGGATAAAGAGGAGAAAGCTGGAAGAGGCCGAGAACCTGATTAGGGGCACGGAGCTTGAGTTCCTCCTCCCGATAATTGAGGCCGAAAAGAAGTTTCCGCCCAGGAAGTGGCCCGACGTGAAGGGGGACGTCAAAACGCTAGTCTTCCTAAGCTTCAACGCGAGGGCCCTGCTCGGCTTTGCCAGGAGGCTGAACCTTCCCCACGATGCCGTTGGGATCAGGTACGCGTTCCCGAGGCTGGAGTACGAGCCGATAGAGGCCGAACCCGGGGAACTGTTTTTTCCGGACGGGGAGAAGCTGCGTAAAATCGCGGAGAAGCGCGAAGCGGAGCTCGTCCTAGCTGACTTTCCCTTCGGCCTGAGGTTCGAGAGGGAAGTGGCCCTTCTCAACCCCTTCCGGCTGCTTCATATAGGCTTCTTCGAGCTGAAATATCTCTTCGGCTTCGATATGCCGACAGTCTACGACAAAAAGGCGTTGATCAGGTTCATCACTTCCCTGACCTATGAGGGGCTTATGGAATCGACCGACGGGGCGAATCTAATCTGGAGGATGTGGAGAAAATGATAGTGGGCGTCGTTGGAAAGATAGCCGCCGGAAAGACGACGGTTGCAAAGTTCTTCGAGGAGAAGGGATTCTGCAGGGTTTCCTGCAGCGACCCGCTGATAGACCTGCTCACCCACAACGTCTCGGACTACTCGTGGATTCCAGAGCTGCCTGAGAAGGCCGAGCCGACGCGGGACAGGCTCATAGAGTTCGGGAAGTACCTCAAGGAGACCTATGGCGAGGACGTACTCATAAGGCTCGCCGTTGACAAGATGAGACACTGCGAGAAGGTCGTCATAGACGGCGTCCGCTCCGAGGGAGAGATAAGGGCCGTTAAGAGACTCGGCGGAAAGGTCATCTACGTCGAGGCAAGCCCGGAGGTAAGGTTCGAGCGCCTTATAAAGAGAAAGGCGAGCAAGGATAAAGGTATAAAGAGCTTTGCCGACTTTAAGGCGATGGACGACGCCGAGGAGCGCCTATACCGCACGGGCGAGCTGAAGAGCCTGGCGGATTACATCATTGTCAACGAGGGGACCCTCGAGGAGCTGAGAAGGAGGGTGGAAGAGATAATCAAAGAGGTGGTCGGATGAAGCTCCTGATAGTAGCCCCCTGCCTCCTGAGCCCCTTTTACGTTTACAGAGGGCCGAAGGAGAAGGAGTACGAAACCGCAAAGCGGCTCCGCGAGCTTATCGGGAAGCTCGGCGATGACTGGCAGGTCTTTGCCTATCCGTGCCCCGAATATGCCTTAATCGGCTGGCCGCGGGCACCGGCGAGCAGGGAGGTTTACGAGAGGCTTGGCATGCGTGAGAGGGCAAAGGTGATAGCGGACTTCATAGGGAGGGTTCTGACGGAGGAGAAGCCCGAGAAGGTCGTCTTCGTCGGGGTTAAAGGCTCCCCGACCTGCGGCGTCTTCCACACGAGCTCAAGCGACCCGGAAGGCTATCCCTACAGGGCGATGCAGGAGTTCTTCTACCTGAGCAAGGAGGAGAGGCTTGAGCGCTCGAAGGGACTTGTGGAGGAGGGAGGCTTTAAGCTCAAGCCTTTGCCCGGGATACTTTTCGAGATACTGATGGCGAGGTTCCCTGGGGCGGTTTACCTGGAGTTCGACAAGGAGGACATAGGGGGAAGCCTTAGAAGGCTGGAGGAGGCCCTATGAGGGCCCTCATAGTCTATGTCTCGATACATCACCGGAACACGGAGAAGGTAGCAAGGGTCATCGCCGAAGTCCTCGGGGCGGATATGGTCAAGCCCTGGAAGGTGAAGCCGGAGGAGCTTCTGAAGTACGACCTCATAGGCTTCGGCTCCGGGATATACTGGTGGAGGCACCACTGGGGCCTCTTCAAGCTCGTTGAGAACCTCCCAAAAGTCGAAGGGAAGAAGGCCTTCATTTTCTCCACCGCAGGCATGAACATCAGATGGTACAACCACAGGAGGCTGAAGAGGAAGCTTATAGAGAAGGGCTTTGAAATCATCGGGGAGTTCTCGTGCAGGGGCTGGGACACGAACGGCTGGCTGGCTAAGATAGGCGGCCTCAACAAAGGACACCCGAACGAGAGGGACCTAAGAAAGGCCAGAGAGTTCGCGGAGGGGCTGAGGACAAAAGCGTTAAATCCTCCCGCGTCAAAGAGCCCTTAGATGATGCACGATGATGTGGTACACCCATGTTGTTTTTGGAGTCCTGTTCTACCTGATAGCCGTCCTGTTTGGGGCTCCCATGAACCCCCTCGACATCGGCATGGCCGCCTTCGGGGCTCTTATGCCTGACATAGACCACCCCAAGTCATACATCTCGACGAAACTGCCCGGCGGTTCGGTCATGCCCCGCTTCGTCGAGCACAGGGGGACGACTCACTCGATAGAGGGCGCTTTGATAATCACTGCCCCCATCGGTGGGATAGCATACTGGATAACGGAGAGCTACTGGTACGCAGTGGCGTTCCTCATCGGCTACATCTCGCACCTCTTGGCGGACACGCTGACAGTTTCAGGCATCAAGTGGAGCCGCTTCTCGAACTTCCACCCGAGGGGCAAGATAAAAACGGGGACCAGGGGCGAGGGGCTGGTTCTAATACTGGTTACCTTCGCGACGGTAATGCTCTTCGTCTACATCGTCATGCCAGAGGAGACGAGCAAGAACCTCGGCTGGGCCATGCTGATGGCCATCATAGTGACCTTCGCGATAATAGGGAAGAAGCTGAAGAGGCTGAAGTGAGAACAAGAATTTGAGATATCACTAAGAAGTCATGTATTAAAAGTCTTCCCGCATATAATCATACAGTATATCCCCACAAACAGTTATCCCATCTGGATCTAGTTCCTTCCAAGAAATTGCACGATAACATCGTCCTTCTTTCAATATCAAATAGTTATCATCTAAAAAGTCAAATAAAAAGCCCTTTATAGTACCTCCATCTTTTGTTGAGATTTGTATCCAGGGAGTAGCTGTTTCTTTCTCTCTCATTTTCAATTTCCAAAGAAGAGACGCTAAATTTGACTCAATCTTACTCGTTATTAACCCGATTAAAATGAATTCTAGAATAAACACAGTAAATGTCCAAATTTTGATGCTATCGGAGACCTTACTTAAACTAATATCAAATTGAGTAATGAGAGAAGACATCATAGCAACCAACATTAGGAATAGTTTAGATTTGCACTTCCAATTATCAGCCAACAGAGATTCTCGAAAAAGCATAACTGATATTACGGTAATTCCAAAAGAGATTATTAAAATGGATTTCCAATCCCATTGCATGTCTAGCAGATTATCTAGATAATAAGCAGAAAATATTCCAACAAGCCCAAATGCTGAAAAAACATAAATTAAGTATGCAGAACCTCCTGCAGTTTGAAGAGCATCAAAGGTAAGGTTTTCAGGTATACTTTTCTTTATGACATTAAACTGTGAAAAAACAAAACTCCAAAATAAGAAAACTAACCAAGAAAAGTACACTATAGCCACTAATAACCCATAATACAAATCAAGTACTTTTTCATGAATACCAACAAAGCTTATCCACAAAAGATATAACAGAAACAATTTAGAAACCGACCACAGGCTATACGCTTTTAAAACATTATTTGGGGCAATTAACATCATTACGCCTATCAAACTTTCTCTAACCTCGCCAAAAAGACTGTAAATCGCACCATATGAAAGCAAATGTCTTTGGACTCGAGATTTCTTAGATAGGTTAAATATTTCCATTTTGTTCTTCAAACTACCCCACACTACAAGAACAAAGGATAATATAGCACCAACTGCCCCAATAACCTGAGAAAGCTGGTTAATATCCACTGCACTCCCCGATACTAATGTAGGTCTCTTTGGAATCTTAAATTTTACGTAGAAAGTAAAATCAACGATAAGCTGGGATATTAAGCCCTCGCTATCGCCCCCCTCACCAGCCTCTCGGCCCTCTCCATCAGCTCTCTAGCTTTTTCCTCAGTGTGGGCCTCCAGCGTTATCCTCATTATCGGCTCGGTTCCGCTGGGCCTGAAGAGAATCCACCAGTCGTCATTCTCTATCCTTATCCCGTCTATGTCTATCAGCCGTTTGTAGTCGAAGGCCTTCAGGGCTTCCTTGGCTATGATTTCCATCGCTTTAGCTTTCTTCTCGTTGGGGCAGGGGATTTTGGCACGAAGGGTGACATAGCGCGGGACCTCCTTGGCGAGCTCGCTCAGCGGGCCGAGCCTGTCTATCATCTCAAGGACGAGCGCACCGGCGAATATTCCGTCGGGAGTTAGGTTCCACTCGGGCATTATCCACGTGCCGCTCGGTTCGCCTCCAAAGATTCCACCGTGCCTGGCCAGCTCGTCAGCGACGGCAACATCCCCCACGCGGGTTCTCAGAACCCTGCCTCCAAAGGGTCTAACATAGTCATCGAGGGCAAAGCCGGCATCGACCGTCGTCACAATCTTGCCCTTCCCAAACTTCCTAAGCATGTAACCGGCTATAAGTGAGAGCATAACCTCGTATTCCACGAAGTTGCCCTCGTCGTCCACAACTCCAATTCTATCCGCGTCCCCGTCGTGCGCTATGCCGACGTCGGCCTTCATCGCCTTCACGGTCTTCGCCAAAGCGGACAGGCTCTCCGCGTTCGGCTCAAGCTCCCTCACGAAGAAGCCACTCGGGTGGGAGTTGAGCGATATGACCCTATTTCCAAGCTCGCGCTGGAGGTATGGAGACAAAACGCTCCCGGCACCGTTTCCGGTGTCGAGAACGACGCTGTAAGAATCGTCGAGGTGAACCATCTTGAGGGCTTCCTCGATGTATTCTTTAGATGGGTCGGCCTTTCTGAGGCTTCCAATCTCGTTCCAGGGGGCCTTCCTGAAGTTCCCGGATTCGAGGATACCCTCAAGCTCGTTCTCCATTTCAGGGGTGTACGCCATCCCGCTGGTCTGCCACACCTTAATGCCGTTGTACTCCGGCGGGTTGTGGCTCGCTGTGATCGTTACGCCTGCATCGGCACCGTAGAGCTTGATGGCGAAGCCGGTCAGAGGCGTGGGTGCGAGGCCGATGTCTATAACGTTCGTTCCCGCAGAGAGAAGCCCGCTCACCAGAGCCCTCTTCAGCATCTCGCCGCTTGTCCTCGTGTCCATGCCGACGACGACCGTTCCCCCACCGAGGTAAGTCCCCAGAGCCCTGCCAACATTGAGGGCAAGCTCGGGAGTAAGCCTTTCATTGACGACCTCTCTGATGCCGCTGGTTCCAAAGTACTTCCCCATGATGACCACCCGTGAGAATTATGGGAGGTGTTCGGACGCGGGGAATATAATTTTTCCGCTCAGATGCTGAAGAGGCCGCCGCCCTTCACCTTGACGCCGGCCGCTTTGAAGGCCTCCTTGATCTTCTTCACGTTCATCGACCCCGGGTCGGCCTTGAACTTGATGCTCCTGCGTCCCTTTATCTCCAGCTCGTCCATCTTCCCGCTCTCGTAGTCCCCGGTTTTGAGCTTGACCTCCTTGATTTCCGCCATGGGGATGAGGAAGTTCTCCTCTGACTCTTTCAGTACCTCGCCCGGCTCCATATCGTAGTACCTCTCGCTGTAGCCAGCAAGGCCAGCCAGGTAGCCGGTGATGCCGCTGGCCTTCTCCTTCCCCTTTGCGATAGTTTCCCTCGTGATGTGGACCGCTATGACCCTCTCGTTTGTTATCACGAGGTTGACCGCCGCCGAGCTCAGAAAACCCTTCTTGTAGGAAACGTTGGGCACGACGTAAAGTACCTTCTCCATACGAACCATCTCCAGGCTCAGAAAGGGCGAAAGAATCGTCCTCCTGGAGTCTCTAAGGCGCCATCACTTATATACCCACCGCCCAACAGGCGTATATACGATGAGTGCGTATCCTAAACCGGTGATTCCCGTGGAAGATGACTTCCCCTACGCCCGGGCGGTGCTGCTGTTCTCCACCGCAGTGCTGGCCGTGCTGACCTTCGCCGGCCTGTACTTCGACGTGAGGATAACGCTGATATCCCTCCCACTGCTTGTCTTCCTTGCGGTGCTCTTCCTCGGCTGGAGCGGCAACGAATGCCTTAACAGGGGCGAGATGAGAAGGGCAATAGCCGCCACGCTCGTGGCGACGTTCATAGTGCTCGTCCTGGGGAGCGAGTACGTGGCGATCCCCTCCGAGCTGAGAAACTACTTCCTCGGGGTTCTGTCCACGATAATAGGCTTCTACTTCGGCTACCGCGGGAGAGAAACCGAGGAGGAGAGAATGGAACGCATAATCCGGGGGCTCAGCGGAGTGGACAATAAAATAGAAGGAGGACAGCCATAATAGACTTCCCACATCCCGGGTTCAGCTGCCGAAGGTCGCTATCTCCTTCCCCTCGGGGCTCAGCACGTGGATAACCACGTTCCCGCCGAGTCTCTGGGACAGCTCGGACGCCATCTGTCTGTAGGTGTTTTCGGAGTCGCCTATCTCTTCCCTGCTCTCAAAGGAGCTCACGGCCTTCACGTTGTAGGGGTTGCTCCCTTCGATGATTATGTCCCACGGCCCCTCGCCGACGAGCGAGACGGCGTAGTCAAGGACGGCCTTCGCTTTGTCCTCGCCAACGCCGGCGTACCAGACGTATATGGTGCCGGAGTTCACGTGGGAGTACCTGCTCTCCACGGAGAGGAGCTCGCTTCTATCACCGGTCACGAGCTTCAGGACCGATTTAGAGCCCCCAAACACGTCCTGCGACATCTTCGATGCCATCATTTCCACGTAGAACCTCGTGGCATCGTCTATCTGGTCTGGGCTGGTGTAGGGGACAGTCACCTCGACGGTGTAAGCGTCCCCGTTCTTACTCAGGTAGACGTCCGTCTCTCCGGTTATCTGGAAGTTGTCGCGAACGAAGCTCAAAACGGATTTTGCCTCCGAGAGCGAGACATCGCCGGAGTAGTGCACCGTTACCTCATTTATCGTGAGGGTCTTCTCAGTCTTCACGTTCGTGTCAGGGTTTTCACAGCCGGCCGCGATGACCAGAAAGGCCACCGCGAGCACGACAAAGGCAAACTTTCTCATCACACATGCCTCCGGTTTTTGAGGAAAAACGAAAGGGTCACCTCTTCTCGAGCCGGTAGATTCCAACGCTGACCTTGTAGGAGTCTACGTTCACTGGGCCCTTGTAGTCCACCCTGACCTGGAATGGCTCGTTCGAGCTGTAGATCAGACTGTTAGTTTCCGACTCCGTCAGGACGTTGGAATTCTGATCCAGGATGGTTATCTTCTCAACGGAACCCTCGCTGCTCGCGTTGATGTAGTACTTCCCGGGATCGAGGACGTGCGATAGGTAGAAGACGTCACCGCTTACCGTTTCCGTTTTGACCTCGACCGGCACCTTATCGTAGGTGTTGAGGTAGTAGTACTGCATGCCGAAGACCGCCACTATGCCTATGACGATGAGCAGGAAGAAACCCACTATGAGTTTTTTGATGAGTCCCATAATATCACCTTCCGGAGACTACCCACTTTATCAGCCGCCACACCGCCCAGAGAACCAAAGCAAGGACGGCCAAAACAATGAAAAACCCAATGAGCGGGGCCAAGGGGTGGAATCCCGTAAGCGGCGTTCCCCTCACCCCTCTACGTTCCTGTAAGCTATCGTGATCCTGTGGGAGCAGTCGCCGGTCTTCTCATGGCTCACCAAGGCGAAGACCGTGTAGGTTCCGTCGGCGTTCCTGTTAGCGTAGACATGGCCGGCCTTTATCTCACCGCTCACCTCGTCGCTCGGATAGCCCGAGGAGGGTACCTCATCCACGGTAACTTCCTCCAAGCTCATCTCTCCGAGGTCAACGTAGTGGCCGAGCAAAGCCGGATACTCAACGCACCATGGCTCAGCGGAGAGGTCAACGTCTTTCCCGCCAAAACTCTCCACGACCTCGCCGGTAGAGAACCTGACCGCCGCGGCCCCATCGGTGTCGAGGGTTACCCGGTGAACTTCTCCCAGAGTCCCGGTTACCTGGCTCGGTGAGGAGGTAGTTGAGGTCGAGAGCGACTCGTAGCACTCCCTCGCCTTCAGGTAGAACTCGTAGGCCTCCACGGCTTCATCGCTCGACTGGTTTTCAGCCATCAGTTTAGTAACGTTGTTATAGGCCTGAACGTAGAGCCTGTAGGCGTCCTCCCTGTTGTCGGGGCACGTGAAACCCGCTTCACTCCCGTTTTCAGGCGGGTAAATCGTGATACTGCCCTCAAACTCGTCGAAGACCCCGTCGAAGTCGTAGTCGTGAAGATCGGGGTTCCCGTCGTAGTCAACGTCCCTCTCGTCTATGATTCCATCACCGTTGAGATCCCACGCGTCGGCCTTCCCGTCACCGTTGGTGTCGTAGACGTCGGGGATACCGTTCCCGTCCATGTCCCAGGAGTAGCTCTTAACCCCGTTCAGCTCGGTTATCCAGGTGTCGGTCTTTCCGTCGTAGTCGCTGTCGAGGTACGCGGTATCGAGGTTCCCGTCGCCGGTGGTGTCAATGTATATCGCATCAACTACTCCATCGCCGTTCCTGTCACGAGTTATTACGTAGCTCCCGTTGGCTTTTACAGCCGAGAGGCCGTTTCCGACGTAAACGTCTGAAGTCCCGTCTCCGTCAACGTCGTTCCAGCCCGGTTCCAGCGTTGGCTGGTTCGATGTTTCCGTTGTTGTGTCCCCTCCAGACGTCCCGTTTCCACCCAGGTTGTCCTTTATGTGAACAGCGTCGTCTATTATGTGCGGGTTAGTGCGGTAGATGTAGAGGCCCACGAGGATGAGGAGTATCAGCAGAATTGCGGTGAGTTTACCCATTGTCCTCCACCTCCACGAAGTTCATGTTGAGCCAGCCGCCGCCGACGCGTTTGAACTTCTTGCCCGTCTCGTAGTCCTCGTAGATTCCAGGTATGGCCGTCTCGTGGAGGACATAGCCGTTCCATGTAAACCAGCCCTGGTTGCGCTCCTCTATCTTTTTCCTGAGGTTGATGAGGGCCCCAACGGTTGCATCGGCCATGTTGCCGAAGTAGCCTGTCGGGTCGAGAAGCTTGCCTATCTTGGTCGCGCCATCGAGGACTATTATCGAGACCTTGGCGTTGTTCGGGAGGTTCATGTTCTTTAGGTCGTTTGCGTGGTCCAGGAGGGCCTTCGCGTCCAGGGCGACCATGTAGACCCCTGCGGGGGTTGTGAAGAACTTGACTTTTTCAGTTCCCTTAAGCCTGACCGCGTCGCCGACCTTCTCGAAGTTATCCGCAACGAACTTCGACCAGTCGAGGACTCCCCCGGAGTTGTACTGTCCGCCCACGAGCCACTTCGGGGGCTGGAGAACGCCGGTTAAGATGAGGTTCGTTATCGCCGCCTTCTCCGCCTCGTCCTTCGCGTACTTGTAGATGAAGTTCTCCATCTCAACGTCCCTGGCAACCGGGTCGTAGCGGTACTTCTCTGCTATCTGCCTCAGCTGGTAGCGCTTCTCCGGGTCGTTCGCGAATATCGAGAGGAGCGCCCTTATCCTCTGCTGGCCGTAGACCTTTCTATCCATGTAGGCGTTCATCTCCTCGACCATCTTGTCCGGGTCCTTGATGTCCCTGTCGTGTATCTCCCTGAGGTCGTCCTCGTAGACGTTGTAGAGGGAGGCGTAGCTGGGGTGGAGGCTCTTGACCTTCTCAAGGTAGTCAATGTGGCGCTTCATTATTGACTCGGCCCACTCAAGCTTCTTCTGGTAGACGCATTCGTCGCAGGTCGCTATGTCCGGGTCGTCGCAGTCTACCAAGCCGTCTCCGTCGTTGTCTATCATGTCCCCGGGCTTTTCCTCATCGTTCGCTAGAGTTATCTCGACGCTCCCGCTCGCGAGCAGTGTTTCCTTGGAGTCAACGGTTCCGTAGACCTCAACCTTCACCGTTCCCTTCTGAGGTTCGCTCAGGCCGGTGTTCTCAACTATGACGAGGTCTTCAATGGTGCCGTCGCTGTACACCCTCGCCCTGCTCCTGCTCCCGTCTGGGGAGGTTATCACCGCGTAGGGGTTCTTGGCATCCCCCGAAAACCTCGCCTTCACGTTGATGACGAAGAGGCCGAAGCCGCTCGACGAGGTGAACCTCTGGCCGGAATAGGGTGAAGTTATGCTCACGCGGTAAGCATCACCGGAGGAAGCCATGTCCACGCTCGCAAAGGCCAGTCCCATGAGCGCATCGTGAACCCTTTGAACCTCAGAGACAGCCATCTCCCGCCTCTGGAGTACCGTCTGGAGGTAAGCGCTGTATCTCTCGCCGTCAATGACCCTTTCGTAGTAGCCCTCGGGCTTCGTAGAGTCAACCCTGTCGCATTTTTCTCCCGAGGCTTCCACAACTACGGCAGTGTCATTCGAGCAAACGGCTATCGTGTAACCCGGATCCTCCCAGAGCTTGACGTCCTCCCACCCTCCGCCGGCAGAGATCATTACCACGAAGTTCCCGCGCAGATGGACCGAGAAGTAGGCGACGCTGGGGTTTATCCTATAGGTTTTACCGTCGCTCGCATCGTAAGTGCCGGTGCTGAAGGCCACGAAGCCGTAGCTGGTTTCACTGCTGACCCCTGTGAGGTAGTCCACACCGTCCGTGTTGTTCTTCATCTGGTAAAGCATGTAGAGCTGGGAAAGCTTGCCCGCGAGGTCTCTGAACAGGGCCCTCGCTTCATCTGTAGAGTTTAGCCTCGCTATGATGAGGTTGACCTCCATGTTGGGAACCGAAGAGGTGGCCTTTCCGCTGAGCCCATAGGAGTTCGGCACTGGGCTTCCATTCGCCAGGGCCAGGGCGTCTTTTTCCGCCGAAATGAGGGTTACCCCTATCCCCTGAAGCTGGCCAGGGGTTGGGAAGTAACTTGGAAGCTCTGAGGGCTGAATTTCGATGGAGCCCATAACCGGGACACTGCCGAGTAGGAGAAGCGTTAGAAAAAGTATTGCAAGCGCTTTACTTCCGGACATTCCATCACTTCCATGGCAAAACCATCTCGCAGAAAAGAAAAGCGGGACAGGTCTTGCATTTCCACGAATTACGCATTTATGGGTAATAAGAGTTTCGGAAAAGAAAATTCGAGGAGAGGTTTGTAAACAAAATTTTCTTCAATGACGAAGATTTTTCGCCAAATATACCAGTCTCTCTGCCCGTTCCAGAGAAACCTCGTTCTCAACTTTTCCATCGCGCTTTATCCAGGTCCCAACTATGAACCCGTCCGCGTGCCTCCAGAGTTCGGGGATGTTGTCGTATGTCGTTCCCGAGCCGACTATAACGGGGACGGGCGAGACCTTCTTTGCCAGGGCGAGCCTCTCGACATCAACAGGCTTTCCCGTGGCCTTCCCGCTCACGACGACGGCGTCGGCAAGGCCCCTCTCAACCGTGTCCCTTATGGCATCCTCGAAGTCGAAGAAGTGAACCGCGTGCTTGACGTGGACGTCAGCAAAGACCTGAATTTTTGAGGGAAGGAGCTTTCTCAGTCTGGCGAGCTCGTGGGCGATACCCTCTATAACCCCCTGGTCGGTGTAAGCTACACCGCTCAGCACGTTCACCCTTATGAAGTCTGCCTTTACAGCGTAGGCTATGGAGTAAGCGGCGATGCCATCATTCCTGAGGACGTTTATTCCCAGCGGGAGCGAAACCTCGTCCCGGATTGCCTTGGCGACCGCGGCAAATGAAGCCACGGTTGTCTTGTCCACGTACTTCGGGAAGGGGACGTCCCCAAAGTTCTCGACCATTACCGCGTCGAAACCAGCTTTTTCAATAGTTTTCGCGTCCCTTAAGGCGGCTTCAATCACTCCATCTAAATCGCCGTCGTAGAGGTAAGAACCCGGAAGGGGCCTCAGATGAACCATCCCGATGAGGGGCTTTCTCTCGAAGTCCATTGTATCACCTGAGGAAAGAACGTCTGTGAAATAGTTAAGGGTTTTGGCCTCCGCGGACCAATTCTGAAAGTTTTGGGAGAAAGGAGTTTAAAAACCGCTTCACACTGGGCGATATTCAACCGCAATATTGGCTAATTGAAAGAAAAAAGGGTTATATACGTCAAATGGGGAGGGTTTATTAAACTGCACCGGTTTGCTCTTCTGCAAGCCCCTGCAGGCACGGAGGAAGCGTTATGAAAAGAAGAGAATTCCTCGGCGTTTTTGTCCTCGCGGTTATGCTGTTCTCCCTTGGAGTTCCCGGCGCTGGTGCGTGGCAGGCCGACCTGATCTCCGGGCTGAGGGGAGGGACTGTGGTTGCCGACGAGGAAATAATCATAGGTGACCGGAAGGACGTTATGTACGTTTATGAGGACGAAAAGGGAGAGCTCATGAGGAGCTTTGACCGCGCGTTCCAGAAGTGGGACGAGATGGCGGCCGGAGACGTCAACGGCGACGGGAAGGCCGAAATAGTCCACGCCGACAGGAGCGCCGACAAGATATACGTCTACGACCTTAACGGGAGGGTACTGAGCAAAAGGAGCACCGACTTCGAGGTGGGGGACGACATAGCCGTCGGCGACCTGAACGGGGACGGGAGAGCGGAGATAGTCCACGCGGACAGGAGCAACTGGATAAAGATTTACACCGGAGAGCTGAGCCTCCTTAACTCCTTCAAGGTGGAGCAGTTCGCGGACGGCGATTCGATAGCAATAGGCGACCTAAACGGGGACAGGAAAGGGGAGATAATCCACGCCGACGACAGCGAGAACCTGATCACAGTTTATGACATGTACGGCAACGCGCTGATGAGCTTCTCCGTGGATGACTACTTCGACCTCAAGCCAAGGGACGAGATGGCTACCGGAGACGTTAACCTGGATGGGGTTGACAAGATAGTCATAGCCACCAGAGACACGCCCAACCAGGGTGTCCACATATTCTACGCCGACCTGGGCAGGGGGAAGGCCGGGGAGATAGGCAAGTTCACGATGACCTTCAAGAAGGGCGACAGGATAGCCGTCGGAGACGTCAACACCGACGTGGCAGAGGAAATAGTGTGGGCCTCACAGAGCGGGAAGGTCAAGGTGTTTAACATGGCCGGCGACATGCTCAACGGGCCGGAGGGGTTTAAGACCAAGTTCACCTACGGGGCGGGATTAGCGATTGGCGACCTCGACGGGAACTCCATAAAGGTCGGAACGCCCAGTAAGGCCACCATGTACGTGGACAAAAAGCTCATAGCGGTCATAAACGCCCCGCCCGTGGACTACGACGTCATAAACGAGACCGGCCTCTTCTACTCCCAGTACAGGACGACCACGAGCAGCACGATTAAAGGCTCCGTGAAGTCTGTCTCGGACACCACCATAAGCACGGGGCTGAGCCTGAGCGGGAGCATTCCGGGACTGAGCATCAGCGCGAACCTCGACTTCTCAGCACAGCAGACCCTCCAGAGGGAGAGGGGAGATGCCTACACCGAGGAGATATCCTACGAGATAACCGCCGACATGAGCGATGGGGCGCTCTACGTAACGACTGCCTACGACGTTTACGAGTTCCCCATAATAGACCCGCCCGAACTCGCGGTGATAGACGGTGAGCAGCAGTACATACTCGTGACCGTTCCGAGGGGGCCACCGGTGGTTTCGTTCCTGGAATATGAGTCTCCAATACACAGGATAGGGGACATAACGACCTACCCCGAGAGACCAGAGAGCCTCATCGGCTACGACGTGAACACCGTCCTCGGGAGCTTTACGATGGAGGCCGGAGAGGTCGGCAAGAGATACGAGAGGCTCATGCGTCAGCTCAACTGGGAGAGGAGCACCAACAGCTTCAAGACGACGGTCTCAGCCGGCCTGGTGACCTCTGGAGGGGCCTTCCTTCAGGGGACCCAGTACATCAAGGGCACGTACTCCAGCGAGAAGGTCGTTACCCACGAGGTTTCGTTCTCCAACGAGACGAAGATAGTGGTCGAGTACAGGGGAAGGATAGGCGAGCCGGAGAAGAGGTACACCGTTACCGGGTACATTTACCGGGACGTTGAGGAGGGCTACCTCGTCCTCGACTACGTCGTCAGCGACATGGGGGACTACTACTGGAACAGGAAGTGGAGCCCGATCCTCATAGACCTCGGACTCTTCCAGCTGAGCTACGACCTGTTCCTGAGCATGAACGCCCCGCCCAAATGCACACTGAGGACAAGCCCGGAGAGCGGGCAGTTTCCTCTGGAGGTGGAGTTCAGCATAGGGGTGAACGACACGGATTCTACCTTCAGGTGGGTTCTGGACTTCGGGGACGGGGAGACTATAGAGGGCAACTCCACGAGGGTCAGACACACCTACACCTCAGAGGGGACATACATCCCGGTTCTTACCGTCTACGACCCGTGGGGCGCCAACGGTACGTGCATAGGCGGTGTGAACGTCCAGTACAACGAGAAACCAACGGCCGGCTTCACGTACTCACCCGAGGGAGCGAAAGCCGGGGAGAGCGTAACGTTCACGGAAGTCTCCGACGATCCGGACGGAAGTATAGCCGGCTGGTTCTGGGACTTCGGAGACGGGAGCACCTCGACGGAGAGGAACCCAAGCCACCGCTACGATTCCCCCGGAACGTACACGGTTAAGCTCACAGTGAGCGACAACGCCGGTCTGAAGGCCATAGCCTCAAAAACACTGAGTATCCGGCCTCAGAACGAGCTGCCGACTGCGGGCTTTGAGGCATCCCCAGCCGAGCCGAAGGCCGGCCAGGAGGTCAGCTTCACGGACACCTCCACAGACCCGGACGGAAGAGTCGTGAGCTGGAGCTGGGACTTTGGCGATGGAACCACTTCGAGCGAGGCAGAGCCGGTTCACGTATACTCCAGCTCCGGCAACTACACCGTGACGCTGACGGTTAGGGACGATAAGGGCGGGGAGGACACGATTAAGGCCTCAATCCTCGTGGAAAAGGCCCCGGAAACGACCACCACACCGAAGGAAAAGGAGACCAGAACGGAAACACCAAGCGGGACGGAAAGCCAGACGGACACCCCGGAGGTCGGAACACCTGGCACTGAAACGTCGCGGCCCTCACCGACCTCCGGAAGTGCCGGCGCCACGTGTGGCGTTGGGGTCCTGGCACTGCTGGCCGTTCTCCCAATCATTCTTAGGAGGAGGCGCTCCTCCTGAGTCTCCATCATTGTTCAGCGAAGGCACAGTTAAGTCCCGGGCAGACCAAACTTTTACATCAATGAAAAGCCTTATATAACCCACTGGAGAAGTAGAAACTATCATGGCGAGGCGGAAATACGTCTCATTTCTCACCCTCACACTGCTCTCCCTCCTCCTTACCTCCGTCGTGCTTGGACCAGCCCTCATCGAGGCACCTCCCGGAACCAAAAGCATCGAGGAGATGCTCTCACCAAAACTTCCGCCCGGAAACGAGACCAACGAAACCGGGCCGCCGGTCGAGATTCCGGTATCTCCGCGCTTTGTGCTTCTCGTCACCGGCGCGGCCCACACCCACTACCTCAGGCTCAACGTCTACACCGACTACGTGGACGGACGGTGGCTGACCAGAAACGCCACGAAGATTCCGAGCAACGCCCTTGCTCCCCCTGAGATAAGGGTCCCCCACCACAGTGAAAGGGACAGCATAACCGTCGTCTCGTTTCTGCCCCTCAGGGGCAACCTGTTCACGTCCCTCTACACGACCCGCGTCGACGGTGCCGGAGCGGAGGCCATTCCGGAGTACAACCTCTTCAGAACCGCCCTGAACGTGACCACCTACTCATTCTCCGCCGTCAGCTACACGTTTGACTGGCCGTATCTGATGAACCTCACGGCAGGAAACCAGACGGAGTACCTCTCCGCTCCCAACGACACTCTGCTCACGGAGCTGGCCAGGGGCATAACCCTGGGCTCGCGCTCTGACTACGAAAAGGCCCTCTACATAGCCAGATACCTTGCCAACAACTACAGGCACGTGGAGAACGTGAACCCTCCCGAGGGGACGGACAGGTTGACGTGGTTCCTGTTCCAGTCCAAGGAGGGCAGCTCCTACGACTTCGCCTCGGCCTTCGTGATCCTGGCCAGGCTGAACGGCCTCCCCGCGAGGCTCGTTGAAGGGGTCTACATCGATGCAATCCCCCAGACCCAGGTGGTGACGGAGAAAAACAGGCACTTCTGGGCCGAGGTCTACTTCAACGATGCCGGCTGGCTGGTCTTCGACCCCCTATACCCCGACCAGAACGTTTACACCCCCTTCGAGCTCAACGTCTCGCCACCGAAAATGACCCTCAATCCCGGTTCCTCCGGGACTGTCACGATAAAGTTTGAGAGGGTCGCCAGCGAGACTAACTCAAGCGTCACCGTGGATGTTCCAGTCCTCGGGAGGATAGCCGTCATCAACGGGTCGGGGATATACAACCTAGCGGTGGGGCCCTTCGAAGAACCTGGTTATTATCCCGTCATGGTGAGGGCATTTACAAATGCAGGAACACCGGCCTCCGTGCTCCGTCTCACAGCGGTCACAGTACCGGGCGAGATAACCGTCATCCCGGAACAGGCGGCCGTTGGCCTCCTCAAGGAGAGCCAGGTCATCCTTGGACTCCCTGTACACGGCGCCACCCAGGACGTGAGGCTCAACACGACCTCCCCGCTTGTTGAGACGTGGTTCTGGTGGGGAACGCCCGGAAGCGAGACCGGGATATACGTCAGGCTGGCCTCGCCGCTCAGATACCCCCTCGGATGGCACATCGTGAACATGACCGTGACGAGCGGCACAAAGAGGTATCCCCTCCACATCCCGGTTTTTGTTATGGAATCCACCTCGATCAGTGCAGATATCCCCTACACCCTGACGGCGGGGGATTCCCTCATCATAAACGGCACCGTACGCGGGATTTCCACGGGGAGTACCCCACAGCTGGGAAACATCGTGGCACTCCTGAGCGACGGCCGGAGGGACGTCCTGATAGGGTACGGCAACCTCTCGGACGGGAGGTTCTCGCTTCCCATCAAGATTCCGGAACACATCGGACCCATGACGGCCCAAGTGAAGGTGTACTATGCCGCACCTCTCGGGTATCCGTACCTCTCCTCAGGCACGACGGTGACGGTCAGGATAAAGGGGCTGGTGAAGTTTTCGATTCCCGACCTGATTTTGGCCCTGCCAGGAAACATCACAGTGGTGGGGCGCCTCGTCAATGGAACAGACGGCCCAATAACCAACGCCACCGTCGCCTACTACCTGGATGGCAGATACCTCGGAAACGCAACGACCCGCACGGACGGCAGGTTCTCCCTGAAGCTTGAGATTCCGGGGATAGAGGAACACGTGCTGACCCTCGAGTATCCGGGAAGCGCCAACTACTCCCCGGCGACCATGGCCGTCAGGGTGGCAACCATTGAGCTCGACGTTCCAGATAGAGTAACCGGCGAGCTCGGAAAGCCAGTTAGAATCAGCGGAAGGGTCATCGGGATTGAAAACGCCACTCTGAATGCCTACGTGTTCCCGGGTAAGACCTACACCTTCAACGTCGTCAACGGAAGCTTCGGATTCACCATTGAGCCATTCCAGACAGTCGGAGAGAGGTCAGTGGAGTTCAGGCACGGCGCCAGCATTCTGAAACGGATAACCGTTGCGGTGGTATCCCCGGTAAAGATAGAACTGCTGACGTCGGAGGCGAGGGGCGAGAAAACCGCCCAGCTGAAGTTCCGGGTCGTGAACTCGGCCAACGACCCCGTCAGCGGAATATACCTCAACGTCAGTGTGGACGGCTTTGCGATGCGCGTAATGACCAACGGCTCCGGGATAGCCACCCTCGACGTCCCAGTGCCCGAGAAGGAGACCAACGCAACGGTGGTTGTTTCCTTCGACGGCTCCCCGTACTACCTGCCCGCCAGCGGGAGGTTCTACGTCATAATCTCCAGAAAGCGGAAAATCCCCTGGCTCTACATCGGCGTGATCCTGGTCATCGGGGCCCTGGTGGCCAGATACCGGCTCGTAAGGAAGAAGCCTGAGGAAAGAAGGGGGGAAAGGATTCTGAAGATAATATTCAACAACGGCATACCGCTGTTCCAGGAGGGCGAAACCATGGAGATAAGCATAGAGTGCGACGGTGAGCCGGAACTCTACGTCGATGGAAAGCCCTTCGGGAAGGGGCGGGACTTCAAGCTGACCCTGCCACTGGGAGACCACACGATAGAAGCCCGGTGCGGCGACCTCTCGGAGACCGCAACGGCAAGGATACTGCCCAGCTACAACGACGCCGTCGTGGAGTACTACGAGAGGTGCTTCCTACCCTGGGCGAAGGAGGTAGGGGTGGAGGTGGACGAACTGACGCCCAGGGAGATAGCGGAGACCCTCACGGACATGATGTACCCGTGGGAGCCCATAGACACCCTCACCTGGATATTCGAGAAGGCCAAGTACAGCGGGAGGAGGGTCTCAAGGGACGAGTTCATACGGTTCTACCGCTCGGTACTCGAGGTAATAGGGGGTGGCTGTGTTGTTTAAGCTCAACTGGGGAAGAATCGCGATATACATCGGTGCCCTAACGCTCATGTATGCCCTCTCCACCCAGAGGGGAGAGCTGGAAGCCCTCCTCATGCCGACCGCAGTCCTGGCTCTGTTTTTAATCGCCGGAGACGTTGCCGGGGCGATAAAGGGAGAAAACGAGGCCTTCGCTCTCAGGCTGCTCGGAGTAACCCTCTCGGCACTCCTGATGCCGACCGAATGGAACATTCCGGCGGCCATGATCGTGTTTGGCGGGGGGATGGCGGCGATAGCACCAAAACTGGAGGGCCATTCCCGGTTCATCAGGGGGGCAGGGCTCTTGATTGGCCTATACGGCGTCTCAAGGCTTCCCCCCATCGGAGCGATGGGAAGCGTCTTCAGCTACGCCGGCCTTTTCCTGTTCCTCGGCTACGCAGTGGCGGAGCTCGGAGAGAGGTACCCGTGGACCGAGCCGATTGAAAGAAACCTGCTCGGACTCGGTGCCCTCGGTGCAATCCTCGGCCTCTACGTGGCAGTGAGGGGAAGCCTGAGCCAGAGCCATCCGGAGGTTGTGTTCTACGGGGAGTGGCTGGTTCTTCTCCTGGGCGTTATAGCGGCTGGGAGCATGGTCTACTCGTACGTCAGCGAAAAAGACCCGGAAGCGTACCTCCTCTCCCAGTGGAGAAAGCACGAGGCAAAGACCGTGAAAAAGCTTGGCCCCGAGCTCTCCGAGGCGATGGAGGCGGTTGAGGACTTTGTGGTGCGCGGGAGGAAAGCGGCGCTGGTGGCTTTTATAGCCTACTACGGCTCTCGGCTCTTCGATGACAGGAAGAGGTTCGAGGCGCTCATCGGGAAGATAGCCGACTACAAGGCCAGGCAAACCTCAAGACTGACGCCGCTCTGGATAAGGCACGCCTACGAGAGGAGGGAACTTGAGAGGAGGACTAAAATCGTTGAGGAGGTTTTTGAGGAACTGAGAACTCTCATGGGGTGGGAGTCATGATTGGGATTAAAGAGGCGTTTGAAACCCTTGAGGAAATCGTTGAGGAAATCTCTCGGGTGTATATTGGTAATGAGGGTGTTGTTAGGAAGACTTTGGCGGCTGCTCTGGTGAACGGGAACGTGCTCTTCGAGGATTACCCTGGCTTGGGGAAAACCCTCCTGGCCAAAGCCTTCGGGAAAGTCCTAGGCTTAAAGTACACGCGAGTCCAATTCACCCCAGACTTACTACCCGCAGACATTCTGGGCACCAAAGTCTGGCGGCAAAACCTTGGAACCTTTGAACTCATTAAAGGTCCAATCTTCACGCACGTTCTACTGGCGGACGAGATTAACCGGGCTCCGCCAAAGACTCAGTCGGCATTGCTTGAGGCGATGGAGGAGAAGCAGGTGACGATTGAGGGGGAGACGTTCCAGTTGGAGCGGCCGTTCTTCGTGATTGCGACTCAGAATCCGATTGAGTTCGAGGGGACTTACCCCCTCCCCGAGGCTCAGTTGGATAGATTTCTCCTTCGCTTGCGCGTTGGTTATCCGAAATCACTTGAGGATGAGGTTGCCATTCTTGAGGCTCGCTTGTCCTGGCGGAAGGATGATCCGACGGTTGATATGAGGCCTTTGATTGACCGTGAGGTTTTTGTTAGGATGCAGGAGTTGGTTGAGACTGGTGTTTACATTAGTAGGGATTTGTTGAGGTACATTGCCGAGCTTATCAGGAATGCTCGGGCTGATGAGCGGGTCGAGGCCGGGCCGAGTCCTCGTGGGGGTATTGCCTTGATGAAGGTGGCTAAGGCTAATGCTTTGCTTGAGGGGAGGGATTTTGTGTTGCCTGATGATGTTAAGGCTTACGCGGTGGATGCTTTGGCTCACAGGATTGTGGTTAAGCCCGAGTACGCTTTTGAAGGCATAAGCGGGGAAGAAATCATCAAAGAAGCCCAAGAAAAAACACCCGTACCCAAAGAGGCGGGGGAGCGATGAGGAAAAGCCTGACCGGATACATCCTCTGGGCATTGCTCCTCGGAACGGCCTTCCTCTCGCCGGGGATGATAGCCCTAGCCATAGTGCCGCTCTCCCTGCTGGCCCTGGCGATGCTCGTTGACCCCCCAAGGGAGGTGAGGGTGAGGAGAAAGCTCTCAAGGCGCGAGATAAGGCTCGGCGAGGAGGTCGAGATCAGGGTTGAGGTTACCGTGGAGAGGGGAATAGGACTGGTCGTCGTCAGGGACCCGCTTCCAAAGAACGCCGCCCTTACATCGGGAAACAACGTCGGGGTCTTCTTCAAGGGGCTGAAGCCGCTGAAGGTGAACTACACCTACAGGATACGGCCGATGCTCAGGGGATTCTACACCCTGCCGAGGAGCGAGGTAACCACCAGAAACCCGCTGGGGACGAGGTACATCTGGGGACTCTACGGCGAGGAGCTCAGGCTCAGGGCAGTCCCCAAGGTTATCAGGACGGTTCCGATAGCGGAAACACGCAGGAAGGCCAAGATAAGCGTCCCTGAGACAAGCTTCTCGATAAGGGGGCCGATCTCCACTGACTTCAAGGAGATAAGGGACTACCAGACCGGAGACCCGATGAAGCTCATAAACTGGAAGGCCACCGCCCGGATGGGACAGGTTCTCGTCAACGAGTTCGAGAGGGAGGGCAAGAAAACAATCCTGTTCATAGTCGACGCCAGGGAGGCCATGAAGATAGGTACTGAAAGCGAGAGCCCCTACGAGCACGCCATGAACCTGGTCGCATCGATGGCGCACCGCTTCCTCAGGAAGGACTACCACGTGGGTCTCTACCTCCTTGGGGCAAAGAAGTTCCTGCCGCCAGCCACGGGGCCGAGACAGCTGCACACAATGGTCAGAACTATGATGGACTTCGAGAGGGTCCAGACCGAGGAGGAAAGCTTCGCGGACGCGGTTGAAAGGCTGAAGAGGATACTCGTCCAGTACACTCCCCTGGTAATATACGTCTCCAACGTGCTCGACAGAACGGCCGGGGAGACAAAGAAGGGAATCCTGACTGTGATGGCAGTCCATAGGGGAAAATCCAGGCCAGTGGTGGTGGACATCTCGGTCTACCCGACCCTCGACCCCAGAACGGGCACGCTGATTGAGATGGAGAAGAGGGCGATAACCTCTGAGCTGGAGGGCACCGGAGCTTACGTCGTCCGCTGGCTTCCCGGACGGGAGGAGATTGGGGAGGTTCTGAGCAGGCTGCTGGGGGAGATAAGATGAACTTCAGGGCGGTAAAGCTTGCGGTGGTGCTTCCGGCGATAATCCTCACGTCCCTGGCGTATTCGGACGTGTTCCGTCCCGGGGACTACCTGCTGGCGGCGGCCCTTGGAATAATCCTCCTGGGAACGTTCCTCTCCCGGGGTTCTGCCAGCGGGACGGTCTTCCTCTCGACGGTTCTCTACGCGGTGCCCTACTCGATAGCCCTCTCACAGTTCCTCCCGATAGCCTTCCCAGAAGCATACAGAAACCTGAGCGAGGCGATACTGGCAAGCCCCTACTTCTCCAACCCCCTGGCGATCTTTTCCCTGATAGCCCTGAGCATACTCGCCGACTACATCGAGACCGCCGAGACGTGGGAGAACGTCCTGAGGGGACTTGGGTGGAGGGGAACCGGTGGAAAGACCCTGCTCTACGGCCTTCCCGTCATCCTCCTGGCCTTTGCACTTTCACTGGGGCTCCTGTGGCTCGGGAGGAGTCTGGGACTTTCAACAACGGGAATCCTGCTGCCGGTTCTCCTGCTCGTCCTCGGCATGGCCATGGCCTATTCCTCAATCGAGAGCGGGAGCTACAGGAGGGTCATAGTTGCGGTCGAGGTTCCCCCCATGAACGGCGAGGTGGTGATAGAGACGCCCGACGAGAGCCGGGTCATGCCCCTGAGCCGTTCCGCCTCCTTCGAGTGGGACACCCTCCGGCTGGAGGCAGAGCTGAAGAAGAGGCCGAGACGGGTCGTCCTGAAGGAGGGGGAGGAAAGGGAGATCCTGACCCCCCTCATAGAGAGTGTTGACGGTGAAACGCTCTTCCTGCTCTACAGGAAGGAAGGTTAATATACTCCCGCCTCCAAGGGGTAACACGGTGAGAGTCATGAGCACAAACCTTCCAAAGGCCGTTGTCCGGCATTTAGAACCAGATGAAAAGGTTCTGTTTACCGTTAAGAAAAAGGTCAGCCTCGAAAAGCCGAAGTGGCTTGTGATAACGGACAGAAGGATAATCTACATCGATGAGAAAATCCTTGGAAGGTACGACATGAAAGCCATACCGTACCAGAAGCTTGAGGAAGTCACCGTTGAGCTGGGCGTCATATCATCCGAGTTCCTAATAAAGGGCGAGGAAAACATAAGGCTCAAGCTCGGCTGGATGAACAAGGAGCAGGCGAGGAATACGATAAACGCCATAAAAGACGCCCTCAACGCGATAGCAGTCGAGCCTGTGACGATTGAGGTCAAGAAGGGCCTGACCCACGAGACGTGGGTTCTGAAGAAGCCCAAGGAGTTCGTGAGCAGGGTCGTCTCGGCCGGGGCCACGGTTCAGCATCCCCCCGCACTGGAGAATGAGGAGGACCCGCTTGAAAAGCTCAAGAAGCTGAAAGAGCTCTACGACATGGGCGTCATAACGGCGGAGGAGTACGAGGAAAAGAGAAAGAAGCTTCTCGAGCAGATTTAACCCCTTTTCTTCCAGATTATCAGAGCGGCCCCGAGCAGGAGAATTGCGGCGAGGAGGTAGGGAAGAGGGTTCTCTCCGACTGGCATGTGGGCTATCGTTGTTGTTGGCATCGCCGGAGCCGTTTCGGTTTCAACGGCGGAGGGCTCATCCCTCAGAACCACCACCGTGGAGTTCACGAAGCCGTAGAGGGTGACGTTGAGGGGTTCAAGCTCTCCCCACGAAGAACCTGTGTAGAGCCCCACCGAGAATGCCGTTCCGTTGGGGAGCGGGGCGACCGTGAAGTAGTAGTCGGTTGAAGACCTGAGCAGGGGCCTCGGTTCGGCCAGCTCCGACAGGTTGCCCCTGATCCAGAGCCTCCCCGTGAGGTTCGTGGCGTTGATGGCTATAAGGGCTGGGATATCGTTCCCCGAGTAGTAGCGGAGCTTTGCCGGTTCGCTGGCCTTTCCCCCGGTTTTGACCACGACGTCGAGCCAGGCGTTCTCGGTTTTCACCTTGGGAACCTCAACGAGTATCTCCGTCGAGTTCCAGGAGAGAACCTTCGCCTCGACACCACCTATGAAGACCTTCCCACCGTTCCCAAAGCCCGCCCCGGCTATGAGGATTTCCTGACCGGGCTGGGCGGCATAGGGCGTCAGGGAGCCGATTAAAGGCATCTCCTGTTCGCGCTCAATGTGGAAGACGTAGAAACTGTTGCGGCCGAGTTCAAGGGAAGCCTTTCCTCCGGAGACCTTCATTTCGGCTCCATAGAGGGCGTCGCGGTACGTTCCGTCGGGCCAGTCGAGGTCTATGGTCAGACTGACTGGCGAGCCCTTGTTCATGACCGCGAGGAGCCTGTGGCTTCCGAAGGTTCTCTCGAAGGCCCACACGGAGTAGTTGGCGTAAACAGTCCTGAAGTCACCGAAGGCCAGTGCGTCGTTGGTCCTTCTCAGCTCCGCCAGCGTTCTGATTATTCCCGCCGCCTCGGTGGTGTTGTCGAAGACCATCATCGGCCGGTTGTACGGGTCGCCCTTTCCGTCTTTGCTCACTAGGTAGCTCTCGTCGCCGTAGTATATCACCGGAATCCCGGGCAGGGTCATTGTCAGGGCCAGTGCCATGTGGAAGCGCTCCACGGCATCGTCCCGCTTTGCCTCGTTGAGGAAGCGAACCAGGTCGTGGCTGTCGAGGAAGTTGAGCTGCTTGTTCGGGTAGACAAAGAAGGAGTAGTAATCCTCAAGCGTTCTGGAGAGGGTTTCGAGGCTTCCCACGAAGCCAAAGGTTCTCACTATGTCCTCCCTTATGGGGATGTTGAGAACCGGTGAGACGTTGGAGTAGCGGTACAGCCCGTAGAGGTCGTCGCTTTTCTCGGGCGAGAGGGAGTAATACTCCCCGTAGATGAAGAGAGGCTTTTTGGAGTAGAGGCGGAGATAAAAGACTTCCAGCCAGCCAAGTTCCATGTGCTTGACGGCGTCAATCCTGAGTCCGCAGGCGCCAGAACCAGTGAAGAGCATCGCCCCCTCGGTGAGGTATGAATCGACCCAGGGGTTGAGCTGGTTGAAGTCAGCTAAGCCAAAGAGGTTGGCGTACTTGAGGGGGATTCCAGACCAGGTGAATATGTTGCCGTTGTGGTGGTAGATGTTCTCTCTGATACCGGTTATCGGGTTCACCGTGGCGTTCTTGGCGTCCCGGTAGTAGTCGGTCACAAAGGTGCCGTTGTCGTATAGCGCCCCGAACTCACCCTTCGTCGCCGGGTTGGAGTGGTTGGGGACGTAGTCGACGATTACACAGATACCCCTCTTTTTAGCCTCCTCCACGAGCCTCCTGAAGTCATTCCAGGTTCCAAAGTGTTCCTCTATGCGCTTATAGTCGCGCGTCCAGTAGCCGTGGTACGGCGCACTCCCCCCGGCCATCCTGTCTATGTTGTCGTTGAGGGGGGAGACCCATATCATGGAGACGCCGAGGCTCTGAATGTAGTCGAGTTTCTCGATAAGCCCCTCGATATCGCCGCCCCAGTACAGGCGGTAGTTTCTATGGGCCGGGTCGTAGAAGGGCTCGTTGTTGCTCGCGTTGCCGTCGTAGAATCGGTCAACCATAATCTGATAAACAACTCCCCTCTCCGGAACCCTGTAAGCGCCGGCCATCGGCATCAGGAGCATCAGGAGTATAATGGCCACCAGAACTGACCTCACGGTATCACCAAGAGTGATAAGAAAAGGTGCTTAAAAACCTCACGTTTTCTTGACGTCCTTGAAGTTCAGGGAAACTGCCATCCCCAGGATCTCGTCGTTGGCCGCCTTTATTGTCCTCAGACGGTATTTGCCCCTGTCCACCTCCCACTGGAGCACTGTGCTCGCCGTCTCCTCAAGCAGGGGCAGGAGCTCCGGGGTCTTTTTCTCAAGCACGTCCCGGTTTATGAAGTAGAGGGCGAAGCGGCTCTTCCTTCCGACGAAGGTCGAGATATTGCGGACGAGCCTTATCACTTCCTGCCGCTCAAGTGCCACAAAGAGCTTGTGTATCCCGAGAACAGGATTGCATACCACCCTCTCAGGCACGACCTTGTCGTATATCTTGCCGTAATACTTGAAGTCGAGGGAGTACTTGTCCACCTCGACCCTCCCGACAACGTTGCCAAACTCCCTGCTGCCACCTATCTTTATCACGGGGATTCCAACTAAATCGTCAGTATCCAGCCCCATCAGCTCAAGCCTGGTCACATATTCAACGAAGGTATCGGAGATGTCATCGATGAGAACCGGGTTGCCGGCCTTCATGAACCTTCTGCTGATCAGGTACAGAAGGATTTCTGGGGAGGACACCGAGCTGTATTCAACGAGGACCGTCTCGCCGGGTCTAATCTTGAGGATTATAGGCTCAATCCCGTGGGATACCATACACACGCACCCAAGTAGCTTGTAAGACGTGGAACTATAAAAGCTTACCTGGAAAAATCGAAGTTACACGAGCTTGGCGGTACCGAGAACCCTCGGCGAATAGAATGAGCCTCTCCGGTGGAGTTTACGCCCTATGGCGCCTATGGAGCGGAGGAACTCGAAGGCGTTCCCAACGAGCATGTTGTCCCGGAACGGCACGACCTCGCCGTCGCGGAGAATGTAACCGAGCTCCACGGTCAGCGAGAAATCGCCGCTCACCGGGTTGGCGGTGTGCTCACCGAAGACCCTTCTCACAACGATGCCCTCAAACTCCTCAAGGTTGTCCCTTCCGGCTTCAACCACCACGTTGCTCGTCCCGATGTGTGGCATCGTCCTGAAG
Source organism: Thermococcus sp. (assembly GCF_015521605.1). Lineage (NCBI taxonomy): Archaea > Methanobacteriati > Methanobacteriota > Thermococci > Thermococcales > Thermococcaceae > Thermococcus > Thermococcus sp. The sequence goes on along the minus strand of NZ_WANV01000037.1, from coordinate 9,875 downwards.
TCCCTGACCGCGTTTCCCGTGCTCTCCATATTCAAGAGGCGTGCGTACGTCTCATCGAGAAGGAAGGAGCGTATGACACCATCCTCGACCAGGACCGTCCTCTCACCGGGATTCCCCTCACCGTCAAAGGGAAAGCTCCCCACACCAGCGGGTATCGTCGCGTCGTCGATTATCCTCAGCCCCTCCGGAGCCACCTCCTCCCCCAGCTTGGAAAAGCGGCTCCTCCCGTAGTAAACACCGTCCCCGAAGAGGTTCTCAAGAAAGATACCCAGAATGGCGCGGAACGCCTCGGGCTCAAGGAGAACCTCACCGGCGTGGGGCTCCACCTTTCCGGCGCGATAGCTGAGCTCTGCCTCTTCAATTGACTTTTTGATGGCATTCTCAAGCTCCTCAAAGGGCTGGAGCGACCGGTAAGCCTGGTAGTACGAACCGGAGCCCGTCCTCTCGCCCCTCTTCACGGCGTAGGCAGAGACGCTCATTCCAGTTCCCTTTCCCTCAAAGAAAATTCCGTTGGAGTTCGCTACCCCGTAATTGCTGACCGCAAGGGCTATCGAGCCCGAGAGGGTCAGTGAGTCATCTTTCAGCTCGCGCATCTTGGCGGCGAATTCCCCGGCAAGGGAATGGGCCTCTTCAAAGGGAATCTCGTCTATCCTCCCGTCGTAGAGCCCGTCAACGCGGGGCACCCTGGATGGAGCGGGGAACCCCCGGAAGGGAACCTCGCTAACTTTGGCGAGCTTCACAGTCCTCCTCACAAACTCCTCAAGGGTTCCTCTGTCGTGGGTGAGGCCGGTTATGTATGAGAAGCCAAGTTTTCCCCTGTAGCCGATCCTGAGGCCTATCCCCGAGTAGAACTTCCTCTGGGAGCGCTCCACCCTCTCGCGCTCTATCCTGAAGGATCCTCCTCTCCCGCGCTCCCAGTAGAGCTCCCACTCCACGTTTTTTCTCTCGAGTATCCTAACCAGCTCGTCTATCATTGGCCCACCCGGCTGGAGTTCCATGGGGGGCTTAAAAGGTATTCCATCCCGCGGGACTTCAAGCGGGGTTGAAGCGGTGGGAAGGGTTAAAACGTTCGGGGGCGGAATGGAACGTGGAGGAGCTGAGATGAGAATGAAGCTACTCGCCCTCGTGGCCCTGATCCTCATAGCCGGAGCCGGCTGCATAGGGGGCTGGGGCGAGAGAACGACCTCCCCCTCTTACTTTCCCGGCTACGGGGAGTTCAACGCCGGCAACGTCCTCGTCGGAACTGGAGACAATATGGGGGACTACTACGGCATCGTCGTGCCCGTGAACCGGACGGTGACGCTCAGGGGGCTCGTCTTCACGAAGGAGTACAGGGTCTCATCTGCTGGGGGCGAAGCCAGTACCGGCTACTATGGAGGAAGGGTGGAGCTGAGGGCGTACCTCGGCGAACCTGGGAGGCACCGCTCCTGGAGCGGCCTGGAGTCGAAGCTCCGGCCCGTATCGGGGATAGAAGTGGGGATAACGCCTGAAACCCTCGAAGTCGAACCCGGGAAGAACGGGACGTTCGAGGTAAAGATAAACACCGCAAACGCTACCCCCGGAAAGACCTACTACCTCTACATCGTCGCCTCTGGGGAAGAAGGGTGGAAGGGCTGGGCGGTCGTGGAGGTAATAACCTGGGCGACCGAGAACACCTCACCTCAATCCCCCCACGAGGGCCCTCGTCAAAACGTGAGGCCCACCGTCGTCGACCGGAACCCACTGCCCCTTTCCGCAGTAGCCCGGGAACTCTATCCTGAGGTCGTCACCTATGGCGCGGATGTCCCTCAGGACATCAAGGATTCTGCCCGAGAGCGCGACGTCCCTCACCTGGGCCTTAACCTCGCCGTTCTCGATTAGGTAGCCCTCCTTGGCGCCGAAGGTAAAGGTGCCGTTGGCGGTGTCGACCTCACCGCCCTTGTCCCCTATCATGTAGAGGCCGTCTTTGACCTCCTCGACCATCTCCTCGAAGGACCAGTCCCCGGGCTCGACGTAGGTGTTGCTCATCCTCACGAGGGGCTGGTAGTTGTAGCCCTGGGCCCTGCCGTGGCCGTTCGGTTCGAGGCCGAGCAGGGCACTCGTCTCGCGGTCGTTGAGGTAGCTCATCAGAACCCCGTTCTTTATTATCTCGACCCTCCTGGCCCTTATCCCCTCGTCGTCGTAGACGTAGGAGCCGAACTTGCCCGGCAGAGTTGGGTCGTCCACAACAGTTAGCCCCTCGACGGCTATTCTCTCACCCAGCTTTCCGGCGAGTATGCTGTCGCCGTTCTTAACAGAATCCGCCTCAACGGCATGCCCCAGGGCCTCGTGAATGAAGACGCCGGTAAGCTCGGGGTCCATTATCACGGGGAACTCTCCCGAAGGGGGCGATTGGGCATGGAGGAGCGAGAGGGCCTTTTCCTTCACGAACTCAGTCCAGTAAGGAAGGTCTATTCCCTCGACCAGCTCCCAGCCGGCGGTGCCCCCGAAGCTCTTCCAGTAGCTCTGCATCTCTCCGCTTTCCCTGGCAGTCACGGAGAAGCTCAGCCTCAGCCTCGGGACGACCGTCTCAATCTCGCTCCCGAGGGAGTTGAAGTAAAATCCCTCCTTGAGGCCGTCACCGTAGTAAACGCTCCTGTTGGATATGCCCTCTCCCCGGAGGAGCGAGTCAGTTTCCTTTACGAGGGCGAGCTTGTCCTCTATATCCACGTCCAGAAAACTCTTTTTCGGCCTTATCTCGGCCCTGTCCCTCACGGGGTCGCCGAGGTAAATCCTCGAATCGCCCTTAGAGAGCTTCGCTATCTTCATGGCGGCCTCTATGGCATCTTCAGCCCTGCTCATGTCGTTGGCACTCGAAAATCCCCACGTCCCGTTGAATGCCCTAACCCCTATGCCCACCTCGGTGTTCATCCCCAGCTCTTCCAGCTGGCCGTTCTGCATCGTGAGGTGTGATGCGGTGACCCGGGTTACACGTATTTCATAATATAATATACCGTAACGTCGCGCGAGCTCCTCTGCCCTTCGCATCAGTGCCTCCATCCTCTCACCGATGGACATAAAAGGGATAGCGTTTATATGGGTTCCCATAGAGGAATGAACCACAAGCGTTTAAGTGTTGGGTATGGAGAGGCGTAATGAAATACTCCAATACATCAAGAGCAGACCCGGGATAACCTTCAGGGAGCTGGCGAGGGAGCTCGGAATAGGCATAGGCGACCTGCAGTATCACCTCTACCGGCTGGAGAAGGAAAAGAAGGTGTTTTCAAGGAAGCTCGGGAAGAGGCGATACATATTCCCCGCGGGCTTTGAAAAGGAGTGTCAGAGGCTCATCATAGCAATCTCCACTGAGACCCGGAGGAGAATCCTCCTGCTCCTCATGGAAGGCCCCCTGACCCAGAGCGAGATAGCCAAAAGGCTAAGGCTCAGCCAGCCTACCGTGAGCTACCACATGGGGGAGCTTGTTAAGCTCGGCATCGTCGATGCCAGAAAGGAGGGAAAGAGCATGGTATACACCCTCTCATACGATCCCGCGATAATAGCGCGCGTCATAAAAGACTACCGGCCGAGCCTCTGGGAGAAGCTGGCTGACAACCTGATAGATCTGCTCACCAGCGTGGGTGATGAGGAATGATCGAGACAATACTTACCGTCACGGCACTGATCCTCGCACTGGCCCTCGCGGGGATCTCGTTGATGGCCTATAAGAAGAGCCACCTCCGCGCGGCGCTATATCTGATTGCCGCGTTCCTCCTGCTGGCAATAAAGAAGGTCATAGAGACCCTGCACCTGGCGGCGTGGATAGAGAGAGACGTTGGCATAGCCGTTGGCGCGCTGGAGGTCATGGTCCTGGCACTCTTCGTCCTGGCACTGTGGAAGCGCTAGCGAACCACCATTACGGGGGGCTCTATCGAACCGACGACCTCCTCCAGGAGGCTTCCTATCCTCGTTTTTCCGCTTCTCCCATAGGCTCCCATGACCACGAGTCCATACTTTCCGGAGTTGGCCTCATCGAGTATAGTGTCCTTGGCCGGGCCCTCCACGATCCTTATCGAACAGTTCACACCCTCCTGGTGACAGAGTTCGAGAAGGTTAGTCATTATGTCCCTTATGCTTGTCTTCATCTCCCTCCATATCTCCTCCTCGAACCTCTGCACGTTTTTCAAATCCTGGCTCAGCATCCCCATGTTGAAGGCGAGGGCCTTGGCCTCTCTCCTGTCGAGGACGGAGAAGAGCGTGAGCTTACTGCCCCTCTTCTTCGCTATGGCTATCGCGTGAAGCGCGGCCTTCTGGCTCCACTTCGAACCATCAACGAGCACGAGTATCCTCATAGGTCACACCCCTACGTACCTTACCCAAATCAGAACCATACCCACACCAACCGTGCTCAGCATTATCACAAGGCCTATCTTAAGGAAGTCCATGAAGGTTATGTTGAGCCTCTCCCGGGCGGCGATACCCAGAACGACGATGTTGGCGCTCGCACCTATCGCGGTGCCGTTTCCACCGAGGCAGGCCCCGAGGGAGAGCGCCCACCATAGGGGATAAACGTTCATCGAGGCGCTCATCGATTTTATCAGAGGTATCATCGCCGCCGTCAGGGGTATGTTGTCAACTATGGCCGAGGCTATGGCCGAGAACCACGTGACCATCACTATGGCCTCCGCCGTTGTGTTGACGTAGCCGAGGAGCCACCTGGCAACGTCGTCTATGACCCCCGTCTCAACGAGGGAGCCAACGATTATGAATAGCCCCATGAAGAAGAATATCGCGGTCCACTCTATCTTTTCAAGAACCTCCGTGGGCTCCATCCTGCTCCAGAGCAGGAGAACCGAGGCACCGCTGAGGGCCACAACGGCGGGGTGTATTTCAAGCCTGTCGTGGACGAAGAACAGGAGCACAACGGCGAGTATCACTATGACCGATTTCCGGAAGAGGGAGCGGTCCCTTATGGCCTCGTCTTCCCTGAGCATCTGGATGGTCGACTGAATCCTTTCCATCTTGGTGGGGGTTATCCTCATGGCGTCCCTGTAGACGAGGTATATTATCCCGAGGGTTATGAGGAGGTCTATGGCCGCTATGGGGCCCATGTTCAGGAGGAACTCAGTGAAGCTCAGCCCGGCAGCCGAGCCTATCATTATGTTGGGGGGATCGCCTATCAGCGTTGCAGTTCCACCGATGTTGGAGGCGAATATCTCGGCCAGCAGGTAGGGAATCGGGTTGACATCCATGAGGCGGGTTATGTAGAGGAGCATCGGCGTCAGGAGGAGGACGGTTGTAACGTTGTCGAGAACCGAACTTACGAGGGCGGTCACTATGGAAAACAGGATGAGAACCTTCATGGGACTGCCTTTTGCAAACTTCGCCGTTTTTATCGCTATGAACTCGAAGAGACCGCTTTCCTTGGCCGTGTTGACTATCATCATCATGCCTATGAGCAGGAAGAGCGTGCCAAGGTCGAGATACTCGGGCATCTTTTCCCAGGGGACAACCCCCGTAAAGAGCACTATGGATGCCCCAAACAGAGCGGCAACCGTCCTGTGAACCTTCTCACTGATTATCAGAGCGTATATAAAGATGAATACTGCAACGGCGACTGCCACTTGCTCGTTCGGAGTCATCGGAACCACCCTAATATATTATCGTTGGCCTGTCCACGTGCTGGACTATCTTAAGAACCACGGGGCTCATGGGGGACATCTTGGTTATCTCGGAACCGTAGCCCCTGGATATGACGAGAAGGTCAAACTCGGCCGCAAGCTTAATGACGTCGTCGCTCTTGCTCCCAAAGAGGTGCCTTCCCCTCGCCCTCAGCCCGATTGCCCTCAACTCCCCAACTATCTCGGATAGAACCCTTTCACCAAGCTCTGTCTCAGCCATCTTGAGCCTCTCCGCCTCGGACTTTCCGAGGGTCTGCTCTATCATCCGGAAGGCCATTCTGTCAGTTATGTAGACGACGGTGACCGCGGCTCCCGAGTACGCCTCAAGGGTATCGTAAAGCTCCCCGGGGATTTCATGGGCAAACCTGTCAACCGGGATAAGAATGGACGATATCTCTGGAAGAACGAACTCCTCGGGGAGGAGAAGGAACTCACGGTAGCGCTTCGTTATCTCATCGTACCTGTCGCCCGCGATGTGCCTGAACTTTCTGGCGATGAGCCTGCTGAAGATGTCCATTGCCATCCCCAGAGGGGAAAGATAAGGAGATGATTTAAGCTTTTTGCCGGTTCGTTTTAGAGGGTTGAACCACAAACGCTTTATTAAGGCTCGGCGAGCTAAAATCGGGGTGAGAAATATGAAAAGGGCACTAGTACCGCTGCTGATACTCATGCTCCTGCTGCCGTTCGCATCATCTGCCGCCGCCGAGTGTCCGAGCGAAGGCCACACCGTCGTCCTCAAGGCGCCCGCGGTTTCAAGGACCGCCGACGGGCAGCTCATAGGTGTCGCCACCGACTTTGTGATCACCGTCGCACCGGGAACTGGTCACGTTTACGTCGAGACCTGGCCGCTTGCCGAGGTGGACATGCAGGCGAGTGCCCGGCTGGCCGCCCAGATAGCGGGCAAGGTTCTCGGGGTGGATATGAGCAAGTACGACGTGTTCATCCAGATCAAGGCCGATTCTCCAATAATAGGGGGCCCATCCGCGGGAGGAACCATGACCGTTGGGATAATCGCGGCCCTTGAGGGGTGGAAGGTCAACCCCAAGGTTATGATGACCGGGATGATAAACCCGGACGGAACCATAGGGCCGGTGGGTGGAATACTCGAAAAGGCCTCCGCGGCCCACGACGTTGGGGCACAGCTCTTTCTGATCCCCCAGGGACAGCGCATCCAGTACGTCCAGGAGACCCAGAAAAAGGAGATCGGAGGCATAGTGGAGATAAACACCCAGACGAAGAAGGTTGACGTCGTTGAATACGCCAAGGAGCGCTGGGGACTGACGGTCATTGAAATCAAGGACATCTACGACGCCGTCTACTACTTCACGGGGCACAAGATACCCCGCCCGGAGGCCCCGGCGTACATCAAGATAGACACGGCGTTCCTCAAGGAGGATGCCCTCAGGGACTACGACAATACCACCGCCTACTACCGGTCAACGCTGGAGAAGCTCAAAAAGAGCGACGTGAACTACGCTACCTACACGACCCTGATGGAGGCACTGAACGAGGCAGGCATTATCCTCAACCAGTCCAAGAAGAGCCTGGATGACGGAAGGTACTACACGACAATGAGCAAGGACTTCCAGGCCAGGATAATCATAAGGCACGTGGACTGGTACCTGAGCGTTAAGTCAGGGGATGACGTTCAGAGGATTCTGAAAACGACTGGTTCGCAGATAAACGCCTCAGAGAGCAGGGTCTCGAACATTACCATCCGGGGCACTACAATGCTCCAGGCAGTCGCGGCGGCCGAGGAAAGGGTCGAACAGGCAAAGAGCCTTCTGGACGAGGCGTGGAAGTACTACTACAACGGCGACTACTGGGATGCCGTTGGGGACGCCGCCTACGCCTACGAGCGGGCTAAGACCGCTATTTTCTGGGCCAACCTCGGTGAGAGGTTTGCGAGCGGCGACGTGATAAGCAGGGACGTCGTCAAGACCACTGCAAGGGACTACATAGACGAGTCCAACCTCATAGTGACCTACATAGAGTCCATGTACGGCACCGTTGGGGGCGACCTAAGTCAGAGCATTCAGCAGGCAGAGCAGTACTACGAGGACGGCAAGTACTCTGCGGCGCTCTTCACCGCGATGGAGGCGCGTGTGAGGGCGCAGGTCTTTCTGGACACGCTGGGGATAGACAACCAAACGGTCCTCAAGGACAAACTGGCGGGAATGAAGGAGAGCGCCAAGGTGGCCATTGCGATGGCCCAGAACCAGGGCATAACGCCCGTGCTGGCCATAGCCTATTACGAGTTCGCGGAGAGCTACGAGCAGAGTGCCGAGGAGAACGGAAGCATGGAAGACCTCCAGACGGCCATGATATTCTACCAGTACGCCAGGGAGACCGCGAACCTCTTCCTCAGCAAGCCCAGCCAGCAAACGCCCGTCGCCAACACCACCGCCACGGACGTTCCCCAGATCATCATCCCAACACCATCAGCCACCGAGACCACGACCCCAGCCCCCGGGGATGGCACGGGAGGCGTTCCCGAGACGGCAATAATCCTGATAGCCCTCGGGGCTTTCCTCGTGGGTGCCGCAGTTGGTAAGAAGCTGTGAACCCCTCGGGGGTTTCATTTTATCCCTTCAGCACTCCCTTCTTCGGGCGTCCCAGCAAAAAAGATTTTAGGATAAGTCCGGACTCTGAACCGCCGATGATGAGAACTCCCTGCCCTGAAAGGTGAGGACAACCGGCCGCCTGAGGCTACGCCAGGCTCTTGAGGAACTCAACGTAGGCCCGCTTCACCCTTCTCATCGATTCGACGCTGACCCATTCGTCGCTCGCGTGCCAGTTCCCGCCCATCGGGCCGTAGACAAGCGTCGGCTTACCCAGATAGGTGCCGAAGTAGTTGAAATCACCCACGCTCTTCCCGTAGGTCACCTCCGGCTCCCTCCCAAAGAGCGCAGCGTGAACCCTTTTGAACACTCCGACGAACCTGCTGTTTTCCCTGACAACGTAGGGGAGCATGTCCGGGGTTGGACGGTTGAACTTCTCGATCCTCAGCTCTGCTCTAAGCTTAAGCCTTCCAGCGAGTCCCAGCAGCTCACCCTCAACCTTCTCCCAGTCCTCGCCGATTGTTACGTGCCTGTCGAGTATCGCCACCGCCCGGTCCGGAACGCTGAGACCGTCGGCGGAGCCCTCGATATGGAGCGTGCAGTACGAGCCCACACCCAGCTTTCTATGGCGCCTAAAGCGAATCTTGTCAAGATTCCCCAGAAACCTCCCCAGCTCCTCGATGGCGTTGATTCCGAGGTACGGTCTGGCGGCGTGGGCCTTCTTTCCCACGGCCTCCACCCGGATCACGAACCTCCCCCTCGCGCCCAGCATAAGCCTCTCATTGGTCGGTTCGGCAACGAGAACCACGTCCGCCCTGTCGAGCCTTCCGCTCTTTATGAGCTCCCAAGTTCCGCGGGAATAACCCTCCTCGTCACTGACCGCGGTGAATATTATCTCCGGCCTCTCGCGTTTGGGGAGCTCCCCCATCTCAACGAAAGCGCTCATCAGAGCGGCGAGGCCGGCCTTCATGTCCGCACTGCCGAGGCCGTAGAACCTGTCGCCATCGAGCTCACCCCACGGATTGCGTGTCCATCCGGGGGATAGGTTCACGGTGTCCATGTGACCGTTCAGAACAACAGTCGTCTTCCGTCCGGGGAGATGCGCTATCACATCATCTCCGAATCCCTCAACAGGAAGCAGTTCCACGTCAAAGCCCCGCTCCTCAAGGAAAGACGCTATAAAGCGCGATATCTCCCTCTCCTCACCGAAGGGGGACCTGATGGAAACGAGCCTCTTTAGGAGCTCGAACCCCATGAGACCACCATCCATAAAACGGCGATGTTGATTAAAGCGTTTCCCCCGAAAAGCGGCACTGTGTCCGCAACGAGACGCCAGAAACGGAAGGTGATCGGGAGGTGCTGTGGTGGACCGGGCGGGATTTGAACCCGCGGCCTCCGCCTTGCGAGGGCGGCGCTCATACCAGGCTGAGCTACCGGCCCACACCCGGTATTAGTGAACCCCTGGAGGGTTTAAAAGCTTTTGGTCGGGAAAGGGGCCAAGCGCCGGCACGTTTCGATGGCCATGCCGCTGACAAATTCAGTCACGAATCAAATAGTTTTTAACTTTCGCATGCCAACAAACCCCGGTGGTCTGATGGATGCCCTGAACTTTCATCGCGGTAACTTTCCCGGCAACGGGAAGATAGAGATAATACCCAAGGTTCCCCTCACCGAGGAG